>NZ_JAUCES010000001.1 GCF_030348825.1 Fictibacillus sp. b24
AAGGGCGCACGGTGGATGCCTTGGCACTAGGAGCCGAAGAAGGACGGGACGAACACCGATATGCCTCGGGGAGCTGTAAGTAAGCATTGATCCGGGGATTTCCGAATGGGGGAACCCACCATCCGTAATGGGATGGTATCCATATCTGAATACATAGGGTATGAGAAGGCAGACCCGGGGAACTGAAACATCTAAGTACCCGGAGGAAGAGAAAGCAAATGCGATTTCCTGAGTAGCGGCGAGCGAAACGGAAACAGCCCAAACCAGAGGGCTTGCCCTCTGGGGTTGTAGGACACTCTACATGGAGTTACAAAGGAACGAAGTAGGTGAAGCGGTCTGGAAAGGCCAGCCAAAGAAGGTAACAGCCCTGTAGCTGAAACTTCGTTCTCTCCTGAGTGGATCCTGAGTACGGCGGGACACGTGAAACCCCGTCGGAATCCGGGAGGACCATCTCCCAAGGCTAAATACTCCCTAGTGACCGATAGTGAACCAGTACCGTGAGGGAAAGGTGAAAAGCACCCCGGAAGGGGAGTGAAATAGATCCTGAAACCGTGTGCCTACAAGTAGTCGGAGCCCATTAACGGGTGACGGCGTGCCTTTTGTAGAATGAACCGGCGAGTTACGATCCCGTGCAAGGTTAAGTTGATAAGACGGAGCCGCAGCGAAAGCGAGTCTGAATAGGGCGACATAGTACGTGGTCGTAGACCCGAAACCGTGTGATCTACCCATGTCCAGGGTGAAGTTCAGGTAACACTGAATGGAGGCCCGAACCCACGCACGTTGAAAAGTGCGGGGATGAGGTGTGGGTAGGGGTGAAATGCCAATCGAACACGGAGATAGCTGGTTCTCCCCGAAATAGCTTTAGGGCTAGCCTCGCGGCAAGATTCCTGGAGGTAGAGCACTGATTGGACTAGGGGCCCCCACAGGGTTACCGAATTCAGTCAAACTCCGAATGCCAGAGAATTATCCGCGGGAGTCAGACTGCGAGTGATAAGATCCGTAGTCAAAAGGGAAACAGCCCAGACCATCAGCTAAGGTCCCAAAGTATACGTTAAGTGGCAAAGGATGTGGAGTTGCCCAGACAACCAGGATGTTGGCTTAGAAGCAGCCACCATTTAAAGAGTGCGTAATAGCTCACTGGTCGAGTGACTCTGCGCCGAAAATGTAACGGGGCTAAACGTATCACCGAAGCTATGGCTTGTACCGTATGGTACAGGGGTAGGGGAGCGTTCGAAGTGCAGCGAAGTCAGACCGGAAGGACTGGTGGAGCGCTTTGAAGTGAGAATGCCGGTATGAGTAGCGAAAGACAAGTGAGAATCTTGTCCATCGAAAGCCTAAGGTTTCCTGAGGAAGGCTCGTCCGCTCAGGGTTAGTCGGGGCCTAAGCCGAGGCTGAAAAGCGTAGGCGATGGATAACAGGTTGATATTCCTGTACCACCTCCTTTCCGTTTGAACAATGGGGGGACGCAGTAAGGTAGGGTGAGCGCACTGATGGAATAGTGCGTCTAAGCAGTTAGGCTGTTGGGTAGGCAAATCCGCCCAACGTGAAGGCTGAGCTGTGATGGCGAGGGAAATTTTAGTACCGAAGTCCCTGATCCTACACTGCCAAGAAAAGCCTCTAGTGAGGAAAGAGGTGCCCGTACCGCAAACCGACACAGGTAGGCGAGGAGAGAATCCTAAGATGATCGGGAGAACTCTCGTTAAGGAACTCGGCAAAATGACCCCGTAACTTCGGGAGAAGGGGTGCTCTGATAGGGTTTATCGCCCGAGAGAGCCGCAGTGAATAGATCCAAGCGACTGTTTAGCAAAAACACAGGTCTCTGCGAAACCGCAAGGTGAAGTATAGGGGCTGACACCTGCCCGGTGCTGGAAGGTTAAGAGGAGGGGTTATCCTTACGGAGAAGCTCTGAATTGAAGCCCCAGTAAACGGCGGCCGTAACTATAACGGTCCTAAGGTAGCGAAATTCCTTGTCGGGTAAGTTCCGACCCGCACGAAAGGTGTAACGACTTGGATACTGTCTCAACGAGAGACCCGGTGAAATTATAGTACCTGTGAAGATGCAGGTTACCCGCGACAGGACGGAAAGACCCCATGGAGCTTTACTGCAGCTTGATATTGGATTTTGGTACAGCTTGTACAGGATAGGTAGGAGCCTGAGAAGCCGGAGCGCCAGCTTCGGTGGAGGCGTCGGTGGGATACTACCCTGGCTGTATTGAAATTCTAACCTTGAACCGTGATCCGGTTCGGAGACAGTGTCAGGCGGGCAGTTTGACTGGGGCGGTCGCCTCCTAAACAGTAACGGAGGCGCCCAAAGGTTCCCTCAGAATGGTTGGAAATCATTCGCAGAGTGTAAAGGCACAAGGGAGCTTGACTGCGAGACCTACAAGTCGAGCAGGGACGAAAGTCGGGCTTAGTGATCCGGTGGTTCCGCATGGAAGGGCCATCGCTCAACGGATAAAAGCTACCCTGGGGATAACAGGCTTATCTCCCCCAAGAGTCCACATCGACGGGGAGGTTTGGCACCTCGATGTCGGCTCATCGCATCCTGGGGCTGAAGTAGGTCCCAAGGGTTGGGCTGTTCGCCCATTAAAGCGGTACGCGAGCTGGGTTCAGAACGTCGTGAGACAGTTCGGTCCCTATCCGTCGCGGGCGCAGGAAATTTGAGAGGAGCTGTCCTTAGTACGAGAGGACCGGGATGGACACACCGCTGGTGTACCAGTTGTTCCGCCAGGGGCATAGCTGGGTAGCTACGTGTGGACGGGATAAGTGCTGAAAGCATCTAAGCATGAAGCCCCCCTCAAGATGAGATTTCCCATCACGTTAAGTGAGTAAGACCCCTTAGAGATGATGAGGTTGATAGGTCTGGTGTGGAAGCGTGGTGACACGTGGAGCTGACAGATACTAATCGGTCGAGGGCTTATCCTTAAAATGCATAACGTTTGGAAACGTCGTATCTAGTTTTGAGAGAACATA
>NZ_JAUCES010000002.1 GCF_030348825.1 Fictibacillus sp. b24
TCAAAACTGAACAAAAGAAGAATAGGTGTACTTACGAAACAGTCGAAGCTGTTTCATAATCTCCATAGAAAGGAGGTGATCCAGCCGCACCTTCCGATACGGCTACCTTGTTACGACTTCACCCCAATCATCTGTCCCACCTTCGGCGGCTGGCTCCCAAAAGGGTTACCCCACCGACTTCGGGTGTTACAAACTCTCGTGGTGTGACGGGCGGTGTGTACAAGGCCCGGGAACGTATTCACCGCGGCATGCTGATCCGCGATTACTAGCAATTCCGGCTTCATGTAGGCGAGTTGCAGCCTACAATCCGAACTGAGAATGACTTTTTGGGATTGGCTTGGCCTCGCGGCTTCGCAACCCTTTGTATCATCCATTGTAGCACGTGTGTAGCCCAGGTCATAAGGGGCATGATGATTTGACGTCATCCCCACCTTCCTCCGGTTTGTCACCGGCAGTCACCTTAGAGTGCCCAACTGAATGCTGGCAACTAAGGTCAAGGGTTGCGCTCGTTGCGGGACTTAACCCAACATCTCACGACACGAGCTGACGACAACCATGCACCACCTGTCACTTTGTCCCCCGAAGGGGAAAGCTCTATCTCTAGAGTGGTCAAAGGATGTCAAGACCTGGTAAGGTTCTTCGCGTTGCTTCGAATTAAACCACATGCTCCACTGCTTGTGCGGGCCCCCGTCAATTCCTTTGAGTTTCAACCTTGCGGTCGTACTCCCCAGGCGGAGTGCTTAATGTGTTAACTTCAGCACTGAGGGTGGAACCCCCCAACACCTAGCACTCATCGTTTACGGCGTGGACTACCAGGGTATCTAATCCTGTTTGCTCCCCACGCTTTCGCGCCTCAGCGTCAGTTACAGGCCAAAAAGCCGCCTTCGCCACTGGTGTTCCTCCACATCTCTACGCATTTCACCGCTACACGTGGAATTCCACTTTTCTCTCCTGCACTCAAGTCTCCCAGTTTCCAATGACCCTCCACGGTTGAGCCGTGGGCTTTCACATCAGACTTAAGAGACCGCCTGCGCGCGCTTTACGCCCAATAATTCCGGATAACGCTTGCCACCTACGTATTACCGCGGCTGCTGGCACGTAGTTAGCCGTGGCTTTCTGGTTAGGTACCGTCAAGGTACGAGCAGTTACTCTCGTACTTGTTCTTCTCTAACAACAGAGCTTTACGACCCGAAGGCCTTCATCGCTCACGCGGCGTTGCTCGGTCAGGCTTTCGCCCATTGCCGAAGATTCCCTACTGCTGCCTCCCGTAGGAGTCTGGGCCGTGTCTCAGTCCCAGTGTGGCCGATCACCCTCTCAGGTCGGCTACGCATCGTCGCCTTGGTGAGCCGTTACCTCACCAACTAGCTAATGCGCCGCGGGCTCATCTGTAAGTGTCAGCCGAAACCGACTTTCAAAAAGAAGAAATGCTTCTTCTCTT
>NZ_JAUCES010000003.1 GCF_030348825.1 Fictibacillus sp. b24
TCTTCAGCGCCGATGGTAGTTGGGGGTCTCCCCCTGTTAGAGTAGGACGTCGCTAGGCTAGATATAAAATGGAGGATTAGCTCAGCTGGGAGAGCACCTGCCTTACAAGCAGGGGGTCGGCGGTTCGAACCCGTCATCCTCCACCATTTATTCTTACTTGCCGGTTTAGCTCAATTGGTAGAGCAACTGACTTGTAATCAGTAGGTTGGGGGTTCAAGTCCTCTAGCCGGCACCATTTTGCACGAGCCATTAGCTCAGTCGGTAGAGCATCTGACTTTTAATCAGAGGGTCGAAGGTTCGAGTCCTTCATGGCTCACCATTTATACACGCGGGTGTGGCGGAATTGGCAGACGCGCTAGACTTAGGATCTAGTGTCTTTGACGTGGGGGTTCGAGTCCCTTCACCCGCACCAATTTCCATTTTGAAAACAAAATATGTTTGCGGAAGTAGTTCAGTGGTAGAATACAACCTTGCCAAGGTTGGGGTCGCGGGTTCGAATCCCGTCTTCCGCTCCAAAGTTATTGTATGTGCCGGGGTGGCGGAACTGGCAGACGCACAGGACTTAAAATCCTGCGGTAGGTGACTACCGTACCGGTTCGATTCCGGTCCTCGGCACCACATACATGCGCCCTTAGCTCAGCTGGATAGAGTGTTTGACTACGAATCAAAAGGTCGGGAGTTCGAATCTCTCAGGGCGCGCCATGTTTTACGGGAAGTGGCTCAGCTTGGTAGAGCACCTGGTTTGGGACCAGGGGGTCGCAGGTTCAAATCCTGTCTTCCCGACCATTATAACTAATATGTTATTTGGGGCTTTAGCTCAGCTGGGAGAGCGCCTGCCTTGCACGCAGGAGGTCAGCGGTTCGATCCCGCTAAGCTCCACCATTTTTCAGAAAATGTTTCTGACATTTTCTTTTTTATTGCAAAAAAGTTCTTTGAAAACTGAACAAAAGAAATAGGTAAGGAATTAAA
>NZ_JAUCES010000004.1 GCF_030348825.1 Fictibacillus sp. b24
TTATCCGGTATTAGCCCCGGTTTCCCGGAGTT
Source organism: Fictibacillus sp. b24 (assembly GCF_030348825.1). Taxonomy (NCBI): domain Bacteria; kingdom Bacillati; phylum Bacillota; class Bacilli; order Caryophanales; family Fictibacillaceae; genus Fictibacillus; species Fictibacillus sp. b24. The sequence goes on from NZ_JAUCES010000004.1 coordinate 33, forward strand.
ATCCCCGTCTTACAGGCAGATTACCCACGTGTTACTCACCCGTCCGCCGCTAAATCAGAGGAGCAAGCTCCTCTTCATTCGCTCGACTTGCATGTATTAGGCACGCCGCCAGCGTTCATCCTGAGCCAGGATCAAACTCTCCATAAAAGTGTTTGTCTTGCTCGATTT